>NZ_RCOD01000081.1:0-43090 GCF_004307505.1 Pseudomonas sp. Sample_11 | reverse complement strand
GCAATTCAGCGACCAAAGCAATCCGTTTGCTCTTGGCTCCCGATTGGGAGGGTCACGAAGGAAACACTTCGTGACGAGGGCACTCAACAAAAACAAGAAGCCCGAATCAATAATAAAAAGAGCACGCAACTACTTCTTGGGGAGCTTCGGCTCCCCTTGTAGTTTCTCCCTTCCGTGAAATCCCCCCGTTTTCCTCGCTCGACCCTTGTAGCTTGGGGCTTGCAGCTCATATCTGCCGCGTCCTACACCATCCCCCGACTAAATGCTAGAATCTGCGCCCATCATGCGGTCATTCTTTTGGTATGGCCGAACATTCCTTCAAACAGTGCATCCCATGCTGAAGAAGCTGTTCCAGTCATTCCGAACTCCCGTGCGTCGTACGCAACACATCCGCAGCACCCCTGAAGTGCTCAACAGCGGCCAACATTCGCTGCAGAAAACGCAGTTCAGCCGCTATGCGGTGAATATCGTCGAACGCCTGCAAGGTGCCGGTTACCAGGCTTATCTGGTCGGTGGTTGCGTGCGTGACATGCTGCTGGGCATCACGCCCAAGGACTTCGACGTCGCCACCAGTGCCACCCCCGAGCAGGTGCGTGCCGAATTCCGCAATGCGCGGATCATCGGCCGCCGGTTCAAGCTGGTGCACATCCATTTCGGTCGCGAAATCATTGAAGTCGCGACCTTCCGCGCCAATCACCCGGTCAACGAAGACGACGAAGACAGCAACCAGTCTTCGCGCAACGAGAGCGGGCGCATTCTGCGCGACAACGTCTACGGCACCCTGGAAGAGGACGCGCAACGTCGCGACTTCACCATCAACGCCCTGTATTACGACCCGGTCAGCGAGCGCATTCTCGATTACGCCAATGGCGTGCACGACATCCGCAATCACCTGATCCGCCTGATCGGCGACCCCAAGCAGCGTTACCAGGAAGACCCGGTGCGCATGCTGCGGGCCGTGCGTTTCGCCGCCAAGCTCAATTTCGGCATCGAGAAGCACACCGTGCAGCCGATCCGCGAACTGGCGCCGATGCTGCGCGAGATACCGTCGGCGCGGCTGTTCGAAGAAGTGCTCAAGCTGTTCCTCTCCGGCCACGGCGCGATCACCTTCGAAATGCTGGTCGACCTGCAACTGTTCGCGCCACTGTTCCCGGCCAGTGCCGAGGCGCTGGAATACAACCCCGAATATACGCACACGCTGATCAGCGAAGCACTGACCAACACCGACCTGCGCATCAAGCAGAACAAACCGGTAACTCCGGCGTTCCTCTTTGCCGCCCTGCTCTGGCCGGCGCTGCCGGCGCGCGTGTTGCGTCTGCAGGAACGTGGCATGCCGCCGATTCCGGCGATGCAGGAAGCCGCTCACGAACTGATTGCCGAGCAGTGCCAGCGCATCGCGATTCCGAAGCGCTTCACCATGCCGATCCGCGAAATCTGGGACATGCAGGAACGCCTGCCACGGCGCAGCGGCAAACGCGCCGATCTGTTGCTGGACAACCCGCGCTTCCGTGCCGGTTACGATTTCCTCCTGCTGCGTGAAAGCGCCGGCGAGGAGACCGATGGCCTCGGCGAATGGTGGACCGATTATCAGGACGCCAACGACAGCGAGCGTCGCGACATGATCCGCGACCTCAGCGGCAAGGGTGACGATGCCAGCGGTGCGCCACGCAAACGTCGCCGCAGCGGCGGTTCCAAGCGCAAGCGCGCCGGTGCTTCGAGCGCGACGGGCGAGTAAGCGATGGAACGCATCTACATCGGCCTGGGCAGCAACCTCGCTGACCCGGCCGACCAGTTGCGCAGCGCCATCGCGGCGCTGGGCCAATTGCCGCAGACACGTCTTGCCGGCGTTTCAGCCTTTTATCAAAGCGATTCGCTGCTGCCGGGCCAGCCGCGTTACACCAATGCCGTCGCCGCCCTCGACAGTTCGCTCGCACCGATCGAGCTGCTCGACGCTTTGCAAGCGATCGAAAACGCTCAGGGCCGCGAGCGTCTTGAGCGCTGGGGGCCTCGCACGCTGGATCTGGATATTCTGCTGTTCGGCGATCGCCTGATCGATGAGCCACGGCTGAAGGTCCCGCATTACCAGATTCAGGAGCGGGCGTTCGTTCTTTATCCCCTCGCTGAACTGGCACCGCAGGATCTGCGTCTCGCCGATGGCCGCACGCTGACAGACCTGCTGGCTGCCTGCGCGTTCGTCGGCCTTGAACGCCTCTCCCAGCCCTGACAAAAATCTTCTGTGAAATGTGGCTGTGTGGCGAGGGGATTTATCCCCGTTGGGTCGCGGAGCGGCCCCATGTTGTGTACAGCTTGGTCAGATTTAAGCCTGCTTCGCAGTCCAACGGGGATAAATCCCCTCGCCACAGGTCACCTGCCAATTTCCAGTTTTTGTCAGACAAAAATCCCCCGAATCAGGCCCGCCGCGCCGCTGAATCGCATCAGTAACGCCGGTAACACCGCCCGCGTAACAATGCGGTAACACACGCAATTGACTTCCTGTTGGCTCATCACGACTATAGGCGTCCCGCTGCCGCCAACCCGGCATGAACGGGCGCAATCCAGGCCTTTCAAAGCACGACACAAGACCGTGCGCCTGAGTAGATGAAGAATCACGCGCGTGACTCGCAGCAGTTTCCAGAGCGCCTGAACGAGGATTTTTTACATGCCAGCCATCACCCTGACCACGCTCCAGAGCCTCAAGCAGAAAGGTGAAAAAATCACCATGCTGACCTGCTATGACGCGACCTTCGCCCACGCCTGCAACGAGGCCGGTGTCGAAGTGCTGCTGGTCGGCGACTCCCTCGGCATGGTTCTGCAGGGTCATGACAGCACCCTGCCGGTGACCACGGCGGAAATGGCCTATCACGTCGCCAGCGTCAAGCGTGGCAATGGCGATGCCCTGATCCTCGCCGACCTGCCGTTCATGGCCAACGCCACCCTCGAACAGACTATGACCAACAGCGCCATGCTGATGCAGGCCGGCGCGCACATGGTCAAGGTCGAAGGTCAGCTGTGGCTGGCGGAGTCGATCCGTCTGCTCGCCGAGCGCGGTGTGCCGGTGTGTGCGCACATGGGCCTGACGCCGCAAGCGGTGAACATTCTCGGTGGCTATAAAGTGCAGGGCCGCAATGAGAACCAGGCGCGGCAGATGCGTGCCGATGCGATCGCGCTGGAGCAGGCCGGTGCGGCCATGCTGTTGCTTGAGTGCGTGCCGAGCGAACTGGCGGCAGAAATCAGCCAGGCCGTGGGCATTCCGGTGATCGGTATCGGTGCCGGCAACGCCACCGACGGCCAGGTACTGGTATTGCACGACATGCTCGGCCTGTCGATCACCGGCCGCGTACCCAAGTTCGTCAAGAACTTCATGCAAGGTCAGGACAGCATCCAGTCCGCGCTGAAGGCTTACGTCAGCGAAGTCAAAGCCACCACGTTTCCCGGCATCGAACACGGATTCTCTGCATGAACACCGTCAAAACCGTACGCGAACTGCGTGCCGCCGTCGCCCGCGCGCGCAGTGAAGGCAAGCGCATCGGCTTCGTGCCGACCATGGGCAACCTGCACAGCGGCCACGTCGCACTGATCACCAAAGCTACCCAGCGAGTCGATTTCGTGGTTGCGAGTATTTTCGTCAACCCGCTGCAATTCGGCGCCGGCGAAGACCTCGACAAATACCCGCGCACCCTCGCCGCCGATCAGGAAAAGCTCCTCGAAGCCGGTTGCGACCTGCTGTTTGCGCCGACGGTTGAAGAGATGTACCCGGACGGCATGGCCGGGCAAACCCGGGTCAGCGTGCCGCAATTGTCCGAAGGCCTGTGTGGCGCCAGCCGTCCGGGGCACTTCGAAGGTGTGGCGACGGTGGTCAGCAAGCTGTTCAACATGGTCCAGCCGGACCTGGCGATCTTCGGCCAGAAGGATTACCAGCAACTGGCGGTGATCCGCGCACTGGTGCATGACCTGAACATGCCGATCCAGATCATCGGCGAGCCGACCGTACGTGCTGCGGACGGCCTGGCGTTGTCATCGCGCAACGGCTTCCTCAATGAAGATCAGCGCGCCGTGGCGCCGGTGGTCTACCGCGTGCTGAGCACTATCGCCGAAGCGATCAAGCAAGGTGAGCGTGATTACCCGGCGTTGATCACTGCACAGTTGCAGGTGCTGGAAGCGGCGGGGCTGCGTCCGGACTATCTTGAAATCCGTCATGGCCTGACCTTGCGTCCGGCGACGGCGGAGGATCGCGATCTGGTGATTCTGGCAGCGGCGTTCCTCGGCACCACGCGGCTGATCGACAATCTGCACCTGAATCTCGATAGCCCGATTTAAGCAGCAACGAATTTTCCCTGTGGGAGCGAGCCTGCTCGCCAAGGCGGTGTATCAGCGACTTGTAAGTTGCCTGACACCACGCCTTCGCGAGCAGGCTCGCTCCCACAGGTGTTTTCGGCGCATGACGGTTGGGCGAAAGTGTTCCGGGCACCTCCGTTTGTCGGCCAGATTCCTCTGCGGATGTTAAAAAAGTACAGGGATCTGGTCAGACAAAGTCAAGACAGAACGCAGCGCGAGGTTTACTGTATTCGCCCTGTGTCCAGATCTCGTGTCGACGCAGTTGATCCCATGCGCTAAAAACCCGTGGTTGATCTGTACCGTGTTCAAAAGGCCGTTCAAGTAAAAAGGAAAACCGCAGCGATGGCGTACTACCGCACTCCTCACGACGTTACCGCTCTGCCCGCCTGGCAAGCGTTGAAAGATCACCGCCAAGCCATGCAGGATTTCAGCATGCGCGAAGCCTTCAACGCCGATCCGCAGCGTTTCAATCAGTTCACCCTCAGCAGCTGCGGTCTGTTTCTCGATTATTCGAAGAATTTGATCAACGCCGAGACCCGCAACCTGCTCGTGGGCCTGGCCAACGAAGTCGATCTGAAGGGCGCGATCAAAGCGCTGTTCGACGGCGAAATCGTCAACGCCTCCGAAGGCCGCCCGGCACTGCACACCGCCCTGCGCCGCCCGGTCGGCGACAAATTGTCGGTCAACGGCGTCAACGTGATGCCGGAAGTGCACAAGGTGCTGAACCAGATCACCGATCTGGTCGGCCGCATCCACGATGGCTTGTGGCGCGGTTACACCGAGAAGCCAATCACTGACGTGGTCAACATCGGCATCGGTGGTTCGTTCCTCGGTCCTGAGCTGGTCTCCGAAGCACTGCTGTCCTACGCGCAGAAAGGCGTACGTTGCCACTATCTGGCAAACATCGACGGCAGCGAATTCCACGAGCTGACGCAGAAACTGCGCGCCGAGACCACGTTGTTCATCGTTTCGTCGAAATCGTTCAACACCCTCGAAACCCTGAAGAACGCGCAGGCCGCCCGCGCCTGGTACCTGGCGCAGGGCGGCTCGGAAGCCGAGCTGTATCGCCACTTCATCGCTGTGTCAAGCAACAACGCCGCCGCTGTGGCTTTCGGGATTCGCGAAGAAAACATCTTCCCGATGTGGGACTGGGTCGGCGGGCGCTACTCGCTGTGGTCGGCGATCGGTTTGCCGATTGCGCTGGCCATCGGCATGTCCAACTTCAAGGAACTGCTGTCCGGTGCCTACACCATGGACCAGCATTTCCAGACCGCGCCGTTCGAACAGAACATGCCGGTGCTGCTGGCTCTGCTGGGCGTGTGGTACGGCAACTTCTGGGGTGCGCAGAGCCACGCGATCCTGCCGTACGACCACTACCTGCGCAACATCACCAAGCACTTGCAACAGCTGGACATGGAGTCCAATGGCAAGAGCGTGCGTCAGGACGGCACCTCGGTGTCGACCGATACCGGCCCGGTGATCTGGGGCGGCGTCGGCTGCAACGGTCAGCACGCTTATCACCAGTTGCTGCACCAGGGCACCCAACTGATCCCGGCCGACTTCATCGTGCCGATCGTCAGCTTCAACCCGGTTTCCGACCACCACCAGTGGCTGTACGCCAACTGCCTGTCGCAGAGCCAGGCGCTGATGCTCGGCAAGACCCTGCCGGAAGCTGAAGCCGAACTGCGCGACAAAGGCATCGGCGAAGACGACGTGCGCAAACTTGCGCCGCACAAGGTGATCCCGGGCAATCGTCCGAGCAACACCCTGGTGGTCGAACGCATCAGCCCGCGTCGCCTCGGCGCGCTGGTTGCGATGTATGAGCACAAAGTGTTCGTGCAAAGCGTGGTCTGGGGCATCAACGCCTTCGACCAGTGGGGTGTGGAACTGGGCAAGGAATTGGGCAAAGGCGTCTACAATCGCCTGGTCGGCAGCGACGAGACCGTGGCTGACGATGCCTCGACTCAAGGCCTGATCAACTACTTCCGTGGGCGTCATCGCGGCTGATAAAAGCCTTCGGGCACAACGCTGTTCCCCTGTGGGAGCGAGCCTGCTCGCGAAATCGGTGCGTCATTCAACACTGTGTTGACTGATCCGCCGCCTTCGCGAGCAAGCTCGCTCCCACAGTTGTTTTGGCGCATGACTTGAACCTGTGCAGCGCTCGGCGCATCTTTATTCGTGTCGCACCACAAGAATAAGGAACCGTCATGTTCGATATCAGCACGTTCCCCAAAGCCGATGCCGTGCGCCAGGCCGCTCAGTTGAGCCAGGACGAGTATCGGCGCCTGTACCGCGAATCGATTGAACACCCCAGCGCCTTCTGGGCCGAGCAGGCCACGCGTTTCCTCGATTGGAGCACGCCGTGGCAGACCGTTCAGCGCTATGACCTGAAGACCGGTGAAGCGGCCTGGTTTGCCGGCGGCAAGCTCAACGTCAGCTACAACTGCATCGACCGTCACCTCAAGCTCCGTGGCGAGCAGACCGCCCTGCTCTGGGAAGGCGACGATCCTGCCGAATCGGCGCAGATCACTTACAACAAACTCCATCACCACGTCTGCCGTCTGGCCAACGTACTGAAAAGCCGTGGCGTGAAGAAAGGCGATCGGGTGTGCATCTACATGCCGATGATCCCCGAAGCCGCCTACGCCATGCTCGCCTGCGCGCGAATCGGTGCGATCCATTCGGTAGTGTTTGGCGGATTTTCCCCGGATTCCTTGCGTGATCGAATCCTCGACGCCGACTGCCGTACCGTGATCACGGCCGATGAAGGCGTGCGCGGCGGCCGCTTCGTGCCGCTGAAAAACAACGTCGACAAAGCCCTGCAAAGTTGCCCGAACGTCAGCACCGTGGTGGTGGTCGAGCGCACTCAGGGCCAGGTCGATTGGGTCGAGGGCCGCGACCTGTGGTATCACCACGCGGTGCGCGAGGTCAGAGACGACTGCCCGCCGGAACCGATGGACGCTGAAGACCCGCTGTTCATCCTCTACACCTCCGGCAGCACCGGCAAACCCAAAGGCGTGCTGCACACCACCGGCGGCTATCTGCTGCAAGCAGCAATGACCTTCAAGTACGTGCTGGATTACCGCGACGGCGAAGTGTTCTGGTGCACCGCCGACGTCGGCTGGGTCACCGGCCACAGTTACATCGTCTACGGGCCGCTGGCCAACGGTGCGACCACACTGATGTTCGAAGGCGTGCCGAGCTACCCGAGCAGTTCGCGCTTCTGGCAGGTCATCGACAAGCACAAGGTCAACATTTTCTACACCGCACCGACCGCCCTGCGCGCGCTGATGCGCGAAGGTACCGGACCATTGAAGGAAACGTCGCGCGCCAGCCTCAGATTGCTCGGCAGCGTCGGTGAGCCGATCAACCCGGAAGCGTGGGAATGGTATTTTAATGCTGTCGGTGAACAGCGCTGCCCGATCGTCGACACCTGGTGGCAGACCGAAACCGGCGGCATCATGCTCAGCCCGCTGGTCAGCGCGCAACGGATCAAACCCGGCTGCGCGACGCAACCGATGTTTGGCGTGCAACCGGTGTTGCTTGACGAAGCCGGCAAGGAAATCAAAGGCGCCGGCAGTGGCGTGCTGGCGATCAAATCGAGCTGGCCGGCGCAGATTCGCAGCGTCTACGGCGATCCGCAGCGGATGATCGACACCTACTTCAAACCCTATCCCGGCTACTACTTCACCGGCGACGGCGCCCGCCGCGACGAGGACGGCGATTACTGGATCACCGGACGCATCGACGACGTGATCAACGTCTCCGGCCACCGCATCGGCACCGCCGAAGTGGAAAGCGCCCTGGTGCTGCACGACAGCATCGCCGAGGCCGCCGTGGTCGGTTATCCCCACGACGTCAAAGGCCAGGGCATCTACGCGTTCGTCACGCCAATGAACGGCACCGAGGCCAACGAAGAGCTGAAGAAAGACCTGCTGGCGCATGTCAGCAAGGAGATCGGCAGCTTCGCCAAACCGGACCTGATCCAGTGGGCGCCGGCATTGCCGAAGACCCGTTCGGGCAAGATCATGCGGCGGATTTTGCGCAAGATTGCCTGCAATGAGCTCGACAGCCTCGGCGATACTTCGACCCTGGCTGATCCGAGTGTGGTGCAGGACCTCGTCGACAAGCGGCTCAATACTTGAGAGCTACAAGTTTCTAGCTACAAGCTGCAAGCTAAAGCGGTCTGCGCAGCTTTTCGCTTTTAGCTTGCAGCTAGAAACTTGCCGCTTGTAGCGCCCCGACTGCTAAGCTTCGCGTTTTTTCAGCAAGGCGCCCGCATGTCTTCCTTGAATCAGGCGCTGCGCGCCGCCCTCGATCAACGCCAGGACCTGCTCGCTGCGCTGCACAGCCAGGGCACCGATTGCTATCGGCTGTTCCACGGTAGCCAGGAAGGTGCCGGCGGCCTGACCATCGACCGCTACGGCCCGCAACTGCTGGTGCAGAGTTTTCATCAGACGCTCGAACGTGATGATCTGCTGCAACTGCACGCCATGGTCAACCAGACCCTGGGCTTCGACAGCCTGCTGGTCTACAACGACCGCTCCCGTGGCAACTCGCGGATCGATCGCGAGGACAGCGTCTATAAAGCCGATGACGCCGCACTGGCGGATCTGGTCGGGCATGAATGGGGCCTGAACTACCGCGTGCGTGGGCGTCATGCCGGGCAGGATCCGCTGCTGTTCCTCGACCTGCGCAACACCCGTGGCTGGGTCAAGGATCATGCGCAAGGCAAAAGCGTGCTCAACCTGTTTGCCTACACCTGCGGCGTTGGCCTCAGTGCGGCGGCCGGCGGTGCACGTGAGGTGTGCAACCTCGATTTTGCCGAGGGCAATCTGGCGGTCGGTCGCGAGAATGGTTTGCTCAACCCGCAACTGCCGCCGATGCAATTCATTCAGTCCGATTACTTCCCGGCGATCCGTCAGCTTGCTGGCCTGCCGATCAGCGTGCGGCGCGGGCAGAAGTTGCCGAGCTATCAGCGCCTCGAACAGCGCCAATACGATCTGGTCCTGCTCGATCCGCCGGCGTGGGCCAAAAGTGCGTTCGGCACCGTCGATTTGCTGCGCGATTATCAGAGCCTGCTCAAACCGGCCCTGCTGACCACGGCTGACAACGGCGTGCTGATCTGCTGCAACAACCTGGCGAAAGTCAGCATGGACGACTGGCGCGAACAAGTGCTGCGCTGCGCTGAAAAGGCCGGCCGCCCGGTGCGCGAATGGAGCGTGATGACCCCGGGTGCCGACTTCCCCTCGCGGGACCAGCAGCCACCGTTGAAGACGCTGATCTTGCAGCTGTGATCCCTCCGGCATGAGCGATTACATTCCCCTGTGCGAGCGAGCCTGCTCGCGAAGGCGCAGTGTCAGTCGACTTGTTTTTCACTGAACCAGCGCATTCGCGAGCAGGCTCGCTCCCACAAGGGAGATCTGTTCCTACAGAAATTTCTGAACAATCCTGTCCCACATCAAGCACTTCGGAACCAGAATCGCGTGCCATACTCCAAGGCACTCCGATTCAGACAGATGAAGCCGCACATGCCCAAAGGATTGATTCGCGCGATTGGCGCACTGCTGACAGCCCTGGCCCTCTACAGCCTGCTGGGGTTTCTGATCCTGCCGGGCATTGCCTTGCGCGTGGCCAACCAGCAACTGGCCAACTACGCCACGGTGCCGGCGCATCTGCAGCGTATCGAACTCAACCCCTTCAGCCTTGAGGTCACCCTGTGGGGCCTGATCATCGGCGAACCGGGCAAGGAGCAGGTCGGCTTCGATCGCCTCTATGCCAACCTGCAAATCGACAGCCTGTGGACCAAAGCGCTGCATCTGTCCGACATCGAACTGGACAAACCCAAAAGCGAAATCCTCTTCGCCAAGGACGGCAAGCTCAACCTGCTCGGCCTGTTCAACCTGCCGCCGAGCGAGCCGACACCCGCCGATCTCGACGCCAAGCCATTCCCGCTGCGTATCGACAACATCAAACTGGCCGGCGGCGTGGTGCATTTCGAGGATATGCGGCCCAGTGAGCCGATCGAATTTCTTTACGACGACCTCAGTTTCGAGCTGAAAAACCTCAGCACCCTGCCCGAGGACAGCGCCGACATGACCCTCGTCGCCATCGGCCCCGCTGGCGGGCGGATCGACTGGACCGGCAATTTCAGCCTGATCCCGTTCACCTCCGAAGGCACTCTGAAAGTCACCGATGGCCAGATGAAATCCTTCTGGCCCTACGTGCGCGACGCCGTGCCGCTGGTGCTGGAAAACGGCGTGGTCAGCCTCAGCACCGAGTACAAACTCAACCTGTCGAAACAGACCGAACTGCTGCTGAACAACGTCGCGGTGAGCATTGCGCCATTCGCCATCAAGGCTCCGGACGGACGTCCGCTGGCCAGGCTCGAACGCCTCGACGTCAGCGACACCTCGCTGGACCTGGCCAAGCAGCAAGTGGTGGTCGGCAAGATCCGCAGCAACAAACTGGAAACTTGGGCGGCGCTGGAAGCCGACGGCCAACTGGACTGGCAGAAGCTGTTCGCCAGCCAACCGTCGAAACCGGCGGCCAAAGCCGCTGCCGAACCTACGGATACACCGGCCGCCGCCGACTCGCCGAAACCTGAGCCAAGCGCCCCGAGCAAGCCATGGCAGGTGCTGGTCAAGGATGTGCAACTGCGCAACTACACGGTCCATCTCGCCGACCGCTCGGCGCAACCGGCGGTGGCGCTGGACATCACCCCGCTGAACGTCGACCTGCAGGATTTCGACAGCCTCAACGGCTCGCCTTTCAAGCTCAAGCTCGACAGCGGTCTGGGCAAGCAAGGCAAGATCAGCGCAGACGGCACGGTCAATCTGGCCCCGGTCAACGCGCAGCTCAACGTGAAAACCGAGGACGTCGACCTGCGTGTCGCGCAGTCCTACATCAACCCGTTCATTCGCCTGGAACTGCGCAGCGGCATGCTCGGCAGTGACCTCAAGGTCAACCTGAAGAGCACCGAGCCACTGGCCCTCAGCGTCACCGGCCGCGCGCAGATCGATCAACTGCACACCCTCGATACGCTGAAGACCCGCGACTTCCTCAAATGGCAGCAAGTCGTGGTCGACGGCATCAATTATCAGCACGGCGACAGCCTGTCGATCGACAAGGTCAACCTGTTGCAGCCGTATGTGCGCTTCATGATCAACGACGATCGCACCACCAACGTCGACGACCTGCTGATCCCGCAACCGGCCGACAGCGGTGCAAAAAGCACCGCAGCCAAACCGGCCGGCAAGGACAAACCACTGGGCATTCACATCGGTGCGATTGCGATCAACGACGGCTCGGCCAACTTCGCCGACTTCAGCCTGACACCGAATTTCGCCACCGCCGTGCAGCAGCTCAACGGTCAGATCGGCACCATCGACAGCCGTCAGGCAAAACCGGCCAGCGTCGACATCAAAGGCAAGGTCGACCGTTATGCGCCGGTGACCATCAAGGGGGCGGTCAATCCGTTCGACCCGAGGGCCAGCCTCGACATCGCCACCAGTTTCAAGCGCGTCGAGCTAACCACCCTGACGCCCTACTCCGGCAAGTTCGCCGGCTACCGCATCCGCAAGGGCCGGCTCAACCTTGATCTGCACTACCTGATCACCAAAGGCCAACTGAAAGCCGAGAACAAAGTCGTCGTCGAGCAGCTGCAACTGGGCGAGAAGGTCGACAGCCCTGATGCAGTAAGTTTGCCGCTGAAACTGGCGATCGCCCTGCTCAAGGACGTCGACGGCAAGATTTCCATCGAATTGCCAGTGACCGGCGACCTGAATAATCCACAGTTCAGCGTGATGCCGATCGTCTGGCAGACCCTGCGCAATTTGATCGTCAAAGCGGCCGCCGCACCGTTCAAGATGATCGGCGGGCTGGTCAGTGGCGGCGGCTCCGAAGACCTCGGCACGGTGTCCTTCGCGCCGGGCTCCAGCGATCTGAGCAAAGACGCCGAAGCGGCGCTGGTGAAACTGTCGCAGGCACTCAAGGAACGTCCGGCGCTGCGCCTGGAAATCGAAGGCACTGCCGCGAAGAGCAGTGATGGGCCACTGCTCGCCGAGCAACGTCTGGAACGCGAATATCAGTACAACTACTACAAGATGCTCCAGCGCCGTGGCGACAAGGTCCCGGCCCAGGCCTCGCTGCTGCAAGTGCCCGAAGGCGAGAAAGGCGCGTTGCTCGAAGGCATCTACCGCACCCGCCTGAAAACCCAGCCACCGGCAGAATGGAAAGACCTCGGCAAGGAAGAACGCACGGCGAAAATGCGCCAGGGCGTGATCGCGTTCTGGAGTGGCAGCGAGGTGCTGTTGCGCCAGTTGGGCCAGGATCGCGCCAGCAACATCAAGGATTACCTGGTCGACAAGGGCAAGCTCGAGGATGACCGCGTGTATTTCATCGACGCCAACCTCGGCGAGGCCGAAAGCGATGGCCGCGTGGTCACGCAAATGCACCTGGATGCAGAATGACCGTGCGTAACTGGCTGGCTGTGCTCGCGCTGACGTGCGCCGCCGGCCACGCGTCGGCTTCGGATACATTGCGCTGCGGCAGCCAGTTGATCAGCCTCGGCGACCGCGCCAGCGAAGTGCTGCAAAAATGTGGCGAGCCGGTCAGTCGCGATGTGCTCGGCTACAAGCGCAGCGCCAATCGCCGCGAAGAGTTTCAGGTCGAGGAATGGACCTACGGCCCGAACAACGGCATGTACCAGTACCTGCGCTTCGAAGGTAATCGCCTGCGGCAGATCAACAGCAAACGCGGTAACTGAGAAGAGCAAAAGATCGCAGCCTTCGGCAGCTCCTACATTTGGAATGCATTTCCCTGTAGGAGCTGCCGAAGGCTGCGATCTTTTGATTCTCCAAATAGAACAGGCCCCGACACAAGTGCCGGGGCCTGTAATGGTCACATCCGTGTGACCGTTCGCATGAACTCTAAAGTTGCGGCAGACGTATTGCTCGGCCCGTCTGTCGCGTCTTCTCCCGGTTCAGGCGAGAAGTCTTGCCTTACTCGGCTTTCAGGCCGTCAGCGGAGACCGCTTTAACGCCTTTGATTTTCTTGGCAATGCCTACGGCGACTTCTTTCTGCGACTCGGTTACCGCAGTGGTCGACGACAGGGAAACTACACCCTTGTTGGTTTCAACTTTGATGTCGGTGCCTGGAATGCCTTTTTCGGTAACCAGGTCAGCTTTGACCTTGGTGGTGATCCAGGTGTCGCTGGTATCTTGTTTCATTTCGGTAACTTCACCGGCAGCCAGAACCATTGGCGCTTGGGTAGCCTGAGCGGACTGGGCGAAAGCGCCACCAGCCATGGTCAGGGTCAGAGCGGTAGCAGCGGCAGTGATAGCGAACTTCTTCATACGAGTAACTCCTGTTTTTACTGGAAGTCTGCTGTAACGCTTGTCAGCAGGGTTACCGGAGATATTGCGAACGCTGTGCCAACTTTTTCTGGCATGCAAATTCGTTTAAAAACAACGAGTTAAGAAAACAGGCTATTTTCGTTTTCATGCAAAATGCATGACGTGCGTGAAAATCACATGCAAGTTGCGGTTTTTTGGAAAGTTCATAAGCTGCTGAAATTATTGGAGCTTTTAAAAACCGTTGCGTAATAAAAAGCTCCGCAATTGCGGAGCTTTTTAAGTTGCAGGTGCGTGTCAAACGCCCGGGCAGCTCGTAGTTGTATATTCTTTCGAGCCGGAGAACTTACAGGTCCAGCCAGTGGTAGGACTGCGTGTCAGCGTTACGGTCTGGCCGAGAACAGGCGCTGGAGCGTTGAGCAGCGTACAAGTAATAGTACCCGTCCCATCGGCGACTTTTCCGGATGCCGCCAACGTGCAATTCTGCGTGGCCGCTGTGCCGCCGTTCACGTTGGTAATGCTCGGGTCAGTCGATCCGGCATTGATCACGTCTTCAAAATTGACCTTAAGAGCTGATGCTTCCGCAATCCCAGCGGTCACCTTCGACCGCGCCTGATACTTCGAATACTGAGGCAGGGCGATAGTCGCCAGAATGCCGATGATCGCCACGACGATCAGCAGCTCGATCAATGTGAAACCTTGTTGTTTTTTCATAGACACGCTCCATGCATGAGTCGAAATCTCATGATCTGAACAAGGCTCAGCACAGCCCATGCCAACGCCTTTCAGGCCCCGCCTGCTGGGCGCGCGCAATTTTCTGCGCCGTTTCCTACAACCCGCAACCGCACTATCTGACACTTTTTGTCACCTGCACCGGCCGTGTTTGGCGCTGTCACTTGACTAGGCTATAAGTCATGAACGGCAAGCGTGCGGAATCCCCATGAATGACATCGCTCTGAGCGGTCTGGCCAAGCAATTGGTCCAGGCCGAACTGCTCACGGAAACAAGTGCCCGGCAATCCTGGGCGCAGGCCCAGCGCAATCGCGTCTCGCTGGTCAATTACCTGGTACACAACAAACTGGTCAACAGCCGGCAGATCGCCGAGATCGCTTCCGAACATTTCGGCATGGCCCTGCTCGATCTGCATTGCCTCGACAAGGAGACTCAGCCCAAGGGGCTGGTCAGTGAAAAACTGGTTCGTCAGCACTGCGCCCTGCCCTTGTGGCGGCGCGGTAACAAATTGTTCGTGGGCCTTTCCGACCCGAGCAATCAGCAGGCGATCAGCGACATCCAGTTCAGCACCGGCCTGAGCACCGAAGCGATTCTGGTCGAGGACGACAAACTCAGCGACGCCATCGACAAGTTCTTCGACAGCCACGCCTCGGGTCTGGAAGAAATGGCCGATGTCGATCTCGACGGCCTCGACGTCGAGTCCATTGATGACAACAAACAGGACGTGATCGGCGGCCTCGATGCCGACGATGCCCCGGTCGTGCGCTTCGTGCACAAGATGCTGCTCGATGCGATCAAGAGTGGCTCTTCCGACCTGCATTTCGAGCCGTACGAAAAAAACTACCGGGTGCGCATGCGCACCGACGGCATGCTGCGCGAGGTGGCCAAGCCGCCGATCCAGTTGGCCGGGCGTATTGCCGCACGTTTGAAGGTCATGGCCAGTCTGGATATTTCCGAACGACGCAAACCCCAGGACGGGCGGATCAAGATGCGCCTGTCGAAAAGCAAATCCATCGATTTTCGCGTCAACACCTTGCCGACCCTGTGGGGCGAAAAAGTGGTGATCCGGATCCTCGACCCGTCCAGTGCGCAGATGGGCATCGATGCGCTGGGCTACGAGGCCGAACAAAAAGCCTTGTACCTCGCCGCGCTGAAACAGCCGCAAGGGATGATTCTGGTCACCGGCCCCACCGGCTCCGGTAAAACCGTGTCGCTGTACACCGGGCTGAACATCCTCAACACCGTCGACATCAATATTTCCACCGCCGAAGACCCGGTGGAAATCAACATGGAAGGCATCAATCAGGTCAACGTCAATCCCCGCCAAGGGCTGGACTTTGCCCAGGCGCTGCGCTCGTTTCTGCGTCAGGACCCGGACGTCATCATGGTCGGCGAGATCCGCGATCTGGAAACCGCCGAGATCGCGATCAAGGCCGCGCAGACCGGCCACCTGGTGCTGTCGACCCTGCACACCAACAGCGCGGCGGAAACCCTCACGCGCCTGCACAACATGGGCATTCCCGGTTTCAACATTGCCACCTCGGTCAGCCTGATCATCGCCCAGCGTCTGGCGCGCAAATTGTGCGCGCACTGCAAGCGGCCGCTGGAAATCCCGCACGAAACCTTGCTCAAGGAAGGCTTCCCCGAGGAACGCATCGGCCATTTCACGATCTACGAGCCGGTCGGTTGCGATCACTGCAACGGCGGTTACAAAGGACGCGTGGGGATTTATGAAGTGGTAAAGAACACACCGGACCTGCAACGGTTGATCATGGCCGAAGGCAATTCGCTGGAAATCGACATTCAGATGCGCCGCGACGGTTTCGCCGATCTGCGCACCTCCGGGCTGCACAAGGCCATGCAAGGCATCACCAGCCTTGAGGAAATCAACCGGGTCACCAAGGATTGAACATGGCGGTCAAGGCAGCGAAAGTCAGCGTTTACGCCTGGGAAGGCACGGACCGCAAAGGCAGTAAAGTCAGCGGCGAGTTGAGCGGGCAGAACCCCGCACTGATCAAGGCGCAGCTGCGCAAACAAGGGATCAACCCGGGCAAGGTGCGCAAGAAATCCGCGTCCCTGCTGAGCTGGGGCAAACGCATCAAACCGCAGGACATCGCCCTGTTCACCCGGCAGATGGCAACGATGATGAAGGCCGGCGTGCCGCTGTTGCAGTCCTTCGACATCATCGGCGAGGGCTTCGAAAACCCGGCCATGCGCAAGCTGGTCGACGAGGTCAAACAGGAGGTCGCCGCCGGTAACAGCTTCGCCACGGCCCTGCGCAAGAAGCCGCAATACTTCGACGAGTTGTACTGCAACCTGGTCGACGCCGGCGAACAGTCTGGTGCCCTCGACACTTTGCTCGAACGGGTCGCGACCTATAAGGAAAAAAGCGAAGCGCTCAAGGCCAAGATCAAGAAGGCCATGACCTACCCCACCGCCGTGGTGCTGGTGGCGGCGGTGGTGACCGGCATTCTGCTGGTCAAGGTGGTGCCGCAGTTCCAGTCGGTATTCTCCGGGTTCGGCGCCGAACTGCCGGGCTTCACCCTGATGATCATCAGCCTGTCGGAATTCATGCAGCAGTGGTGGTGGGCGATTCTGTTTGCACTGGTGGCAGCGTTTTTCGGCACTCGTCACGCGCTGAAGACCTCGCAGGCCCTGCGCGACCGGCGCGATGCCTGGCTGCTGAAGCTGCCGCTGGTAGGCACCTTGATGTACAAGTCCGCCGTCGCCCGCTTTGCCCGCACCCTGTCGACCACTTTCGCCGCCGGGGTGCCATTGGTGGAAGCGCTGGATTCGGTCGCCGGCGCCACCGGCAACGTGGTGTTCAAGCGCGCGGTGCTGCGCGTGCGGCAGGACGTCTCGACCGGCATGCAGCTCAATTTCTCCATGCGCAGCACCGGTGTGTTTCCCAATATGGCGGTGCAGATGACCGCCATCGGCGAGGAATCGGGCGCGCTGGATGACATGCTCGACAAGGTCGCCGGTTTTTATGAAGCGGAAGTCGATAACATGGTCGACAACCTCACCAGCCTGATGGAGCCGTTCATCATGGTGGTGCTGGGGGTCATCGTCGGTGGACTGGTGGTGGCCATGTACCTGCCGATCTTCCAACTCGGCTCAGCGATCTGACATGCCTATCGATGAACTGTTTGCCGTGTATCCGCTGGCCTTTGTGGTCAGCGCGCTGCTGCTCGGGCTGGTGGTCGGCAGCTTCCTCAATGTTGTGGTGTGGCGCCTGCCGAAGATGCTTGAGCGTGACTGGCGCCAGCAAGCCCATGATGTGCTCGGCCTGCCCACTGAAACGCCCGTGCCGACCTACAACCTGATGCTGCCGCACTCCGCGTGCCCGCATTGCGGACACCGGATCCGCCCGTGGGAAAACATTCCGCTGCTCAGTTATCTGCTGCTGCGCGGGCGCTGCTCGGCCTGTTCGGCGCCGATCAGTAAACGCTACCCGCTGACCGAACTGGCCTGCGGCCTGCTGTCGGCATTCATCGCCTGGCATCTGGGCTTCGGCTGGCCGGCGGGCTTGCTGATTTTGCTGACGTGGGGCTTGCTGGCGATGAGTCTGATCGACTGCGAACATCAGTTGCTGCCCGATGTGCTGGTGCTGCCGCTGCTGTGGCTGGGGCTGATCGTCAACAGCTTCGGCGTGTTCGTGGCGTTGCCCGATGCATTGTGGGGCGCAGTCGCGGGTTATCTGGCGCTGTGGTCGGTGTTCTGGCTGTTCAAACTGCTCACCGGCAAGGACGGCATCGGTCACGGCGATTTCAAACTATTGGCCTTGCTTGGCGCTTGGGGTGGCTGGCAGATTCTGCCGCTGACGATTCTTCTATCGTCCTTGGTGGGGGCGATTTTGGGCGTTGTCATGCTGCGTCTGCGCGCCCAGGCAACCTCGACGCCGATCCCCTTCGGGCCCTTTCTGGCAATTGCCGGCTGGATTGCCTTGCTCTGGGGTGGTCAAATAACCGACTTCTATTGGCAGTCTGTCGGTTTGAAATGAATACCCCTGTGGAAAAACCCTGGATCCTCGGCCTGACCGGCGGCATCGGCAGCGGCAAAAGCGCGGCGGCGCAGCACTTCATCGACCTCGGCGTGCATGTGGTGGATGCCGATCATGCGGCGCGCTGGGTAGTCGAGCCGGGGCGTCCGGCGCTGGCGAAAATCGCCGAGCATTTCGGTTCCGGCGTGTTGCAGGCCGATGGCACGCTGGACCGTGCCGCCCTGCGCAAACTGATTTTTGAAGACCCCGAACAGCGACGTTGGCTCGAAGCGCTGCTGCATCCGTTGATCGGCGAGGAAATCGCTCATCATCTGGCGCAGGCAAAATCGCCGTACGCGATTCTGGTGTCACCGTTGCTGATCGAGTCCGGGCAATACGCGATGACCCAGCGCATTCTGGTCATCGATGCGCCGCAACAACTGCAGATCGAACGCACCTTGCAGCGTGACCAGACCAGCGAACAACAAGTGCAGGCGATCCTCAAGGCGCAATCGAGCCGTGAAGACCGCGTGAGCCGTGCCGACGATGTGATCGTCAACGACCGCGACCTCGCCTGGCTGCACAGCGAGGTCGAGCGTCTGCATCACTTTTATCTGACTTTATCCGGAGGCCAAGCATGAGCCAGATTCCAACCGTTGAATGCCCAACCTGCGGCGCCCCCGTCGAATTCACCCCGGCGAACAAATTCCGTCCGTTCTGCTCCGATCGCTGCAAACTGATCGACCTGGGCGCCTGGGCCTCGGAAGAGCACAAGATTCCGGTCGCCCCGGATGCCGAAGACGAGCTGTTTTCCGGCGATTTCGATCCGCGTCACTGATCGCTGATCAGGGCCGCATAAAGCCGTAGTCCTGACTGTCGTCGAGGTTCTCCGCGAGAAAGCGCAACTCGTCGGCCAGGTCTTCGACATTGCGCACTGCCTTGCTCTGCTGCACCACGGCGCTGAGCAGGGCGCGCAAACTCAGGCCCGGGTCAAAGCCCACCTCCTGCGCCAGCTCCAGACTCTGCCGGGTTTCCTGCCGCGCCCATTCGTACACGCCCATGCCACTGCTCCTGAAGGGATTTGCGTGAGCATGAAATCTCTGCGGCATGGCCGGTTTGATGTGGATCAAGACTTCGGATCGTCGTCCTTCCACGGCGCTGAAAGGTAACGGGTGCGGTTGAAGGTCTCCAACCATTCCGGGCAGAACACCACCAACGCGCTGACAACCATGCCGTTGATAAAGGCCTCGGGAAACAGCAGCAACCACAGGTAGCCGACGAAATCTTCCAGCCATTCCGGCATGGCGAAGAGGCCGTCGTACCACAGCAGCGTCAGGCTCAGAATCAGGCACAACAGGCCGGATAACGCAGCGGCGAAGAAACCGGAACAGAAGATGTAAACGAATGGATTGCGTGGCTGCGCACGCTCGACCAGAATCGCCACGCACTCGGTGATCAGCACTGGCAGCAGAATCAGCAACGCGCCATTGACGCCCACCGCCGCCAGGTCCTGACGCCCCAGCAGCACCAGCCCCATCTGCGCAACCAGCCCGCCGACGATCGCCAGCGGCCAATCAAGCAGCAGCGTCACCGCGGTCATGCCGATGAAGTGATAAGACACGCCGGTGTCGAAATCCCTGCGCACCAGCCACAGCAGAAACAGCGCGAACACCGTGCCGAACAGCAAGTGCTGCCGGCGACTGTCGCTGAACAGCTCGACCCATGGCGCACGCATGATCGCCCAGAGCAGCACCGGCAGATAAATCAGCCAGCCGAGCGTCAGGCTTGCCGAGGATAGCAGTTCAGTTCCAATCATGACCCTTCACCTTTCCAACGACACGTCCTCTGTAGGAGCTGCCGAAGGCTGCGATCTTCTGGCTTTGAAAGAACAAGAGCAAAAGATCGCAGCCTTCGGCAGCTCCTACAAGGGCGAAATTGCACGACGTTTCTATGTGGGCCGATGCAAAGCTATCTGCTTGTCGCATTTGGACGCTAAGCTTGGGCTTATGGATGATTCAGATTATTTACGCCTGCTGACCATCGCGGCCGAGCAGGCCAATGCGTTCCTGTCCAATGCCCGCAAATGGGAGCGTGAGCGTTGGGTCTGCCAGCGCCTGCTGCAAGGTCTGAACATCCCCTACCGCGCCGACGAATTCGCCCCGGCCGGTGAGCCGCCGGACGTGTTGTTCCGCGATGCCAATTTCGAAGTTTTTTTCGTCCTCGACGAAGGCCGCCGTCTCAATGATGAATGGCGCGACGAGTTGCAGCGTCGGCGCAGTGCGTTCTCCCTGAGCCAACTGGTGCGCCGCGAAGCCAAGCCCAAACGCATCCCGGCCAATGAATTTCTCCTGCGTCTGGCGCCAACGCTGCGCAAGAAGGCGCACAACTACAAGGAACGCGGCATGGATCTGGGTGAGCTGGACATCATCGCCTTCGCCAGCCTCAAACGCGAAGTGCTGGATCTCAACAGTCACTTCCCGCCACCGACCGAATATCTGCGTCAGGGCTGGCGCTCGCTGTCGCTGGTCGGCCCGACATTCGCCCGTGTGCTGTTCGCCCACCCCGACGCACCAGACTTTCTGCGCAGCAACCTCGGCCGCAGCATTGTGTTCGACGTGGGCATAAGCCTGTGACGCCGCTGCAGCAGTTGATCGCCGAGGTTCCGCAAACCGGTCGTGTGCGCTGGATCGGTGTGCGTCCAGAATCCCGTGGGCCGATGCTTGAGCTGGACGCGGTCGAGGCGCGGCTGGAAGCGGGGCTCACCGGCGACCACGCCCGCCCGGGCGTTCGCAATGCGCGACAGGTGACGCTGATTCAGTGGGAGCACCTGGCGGTGATCAACGCACTGATGGGCCGCCCCGCTGACCAGCCGGTCCGGCCTGAAGATCTGCGGCGCAATCTCGTTATAAGCGGAATCAATTTGTTTAGCCTGAAGGGGCGGCGCTTTCGCATCGGGCAAGCGATACTCGAAACCACTGGCTGGTGTCAGCCCTGCGCACGCTTGCAGAACAACCTCGGCCCGGGCACTTTTCAAGCCGTGCGCGGGCATGGCGGGATCACCGCCCGGGTGTTACAAAGCGGCATCATTCGCCTCGACGATAGCGTGTGCGTCGAACCGGTTCCGGACAGTGGCTACGCTGCGTTCAATCCGGGCTGAAAACCGCTGTAGCCTGTGCTCATTCAGTAACGTCTACCTGACGAGGCAAATATGACCAGCCGCCTGAACCCCGAAGACCAAAAGCATGTCGAAGAGTACCTGCAACTGTCCCAACACCGTGTCGAGCGCCGGCCTTTCCGGCCTTGGATGCTCCTGGTGCTGGTGCTGGCAGTGACCATTGGTCTGGGCCTGTTGAGCCGATTTATCAGTTACCTGACGTTATGAGCTGCCTTGCGCTCCCTCGGGTAACCGCACCGATTTCCTTTAAAAACCTTGCGAGTTATCCCTATGTCCCATCGTATTGTCATTGTCGGCGGCGGCGCCGGCGGTCTGGAGTTGGCTACCCGTCTGGGTAAGACTCTGGGCAAGCGCGGCACGGCCAGCGTGATGCTGGTCGACGCGAACCTGACCCACATCTGGAAACCGCTGCTGCACGAAGTGGCCGCCGGTTCCCTGAACTCTTCCGAAGACGAACTCAACTATGTCGCCCAGGCGAAATGGAACCACTTCGAGTTCCAGCTCGGGCGCATGAGCGGGCTCGATCGCGCGCAGAAGAAAATCCAGTTGGCCGCGACCTATGACGAAAACGGCGTCGAGCTGGTACCGGCGCGTGAAGTGGCTTATGACTCGCTGGTGATCAGCGTCGGCAGCACCACCAACGATTTCGGCACCCAGGGCGCGGCGCAGCATTGTCTGTTCCTCGATACGCGCAAACAGGCCGAGCGCTTTCATCAACAATTGCTCAATCACTATCTGCGCGCCCACGCCGGGCAGACCGATGTGGTCGAGCAGATCAGCGTGGCCATCGTCGGCGCTGGCGCTACTGGCGTCGAACTGGCGGCAGAGCTGCACAACGCCGCCCATGAATTGGCCGCGTATGGTCTGGACCGGATCAAACCGGAAAACATGCACATCACGCTGATCGAAGCCGGCCCACGAGTGCTGCCTGCCCTGCCGGAGCGCATCAGCGGGCCGGTGCACAAAACCCTGGAGAAGCTCGGGGTCAATGTGATGACCAACGCAGCAGTCAGCGAAGTGACTGCCGACAGCCTGATCACCGCCGATGGCAACGAGATCAAGGCCAGCCTGAAAGTCTGGGCTGCCGGCATTCGCGCACCGGGCTTCCTCAAGGACATCGACGGTCTGGAAACCAACCGCATCAATCAGCTGCAAGTGCTGCCGACTCTGCAAACCACGCGCGACGAAAACATCTTTGCCTTCGGCGACTGTGCGGCCTGTCCGCAACCGGGCACTGATCGCAACGTCCCACCACGGGCACAAGCGGCGCATCAACAGGCGTCGCTGCTGGCCAAGTCGCTGAAACTGCGCATCGAAGGCAAGACCCTGCCGGAGTACAAATACACCGACTACGGCTCGCTGATCTCGCTGTCGCGTTTTTCTGCTGTGGGTAACTTGATGGGTAACCTGACCGGCAGCGTGATGCTCGAAGGCTGGCTGGCGCGGATGTTCTATGTGTCGCTGTACCGTATGCACCAGATGGCGCTGTACGGGCCGTTCCGCACGGCGATGCTGATGCTGGGCAGCAAGATTGGTCGTGGCACCGAGCCGCGTCTGAAACTGCACTAGGGCCAACTTCTGTGGGAGCTGGCTTGCCAGCGATGGCGCCGGGTCAGTTGATATTTCTGTTGCCTGACCCACCGCTATCGCGGGCAAGCCCGGCTCCCACAGGTTTTCGTACTGCTCGAAGATCCGGCGCATTCGCGAGCAGCCTCGCTCCCACCTTTGATCTTTATTCCAAGCCCCGCATCGCGCGGGGCTTTTTATTGGCTGTCGATCACAGCTGGAAGCGCCGCACCATGCCCTGTAGCGCATTGGCCAGTTGCGACAGTTCGTGGCTCGATGCGCTGGTCTGATCAGCCCCCGCAGCCGAACGCACCGACAGGTCGCGAATGTTCACCAGATTGCGATCCACTTCCCGCGCCACCTGCGCCTGCTCCTCGGCAGCGCTGGCGATCACCAGGTTGCGCTCGTGAATCTCGTGCACCGACGCCGTGATCGTCACCAACGCCTCACCCGCCCGCTCTGCCAGAACCAGCGTGCTCGCCGCACGAGATGCGCTGGCCTGCATTGATTCCAGCGCCTGGCTCGAACCGCTGCGCATGCCTTGCACCATCTGTTCGATTTCCTGCGTCGATTGCTGGGTGCGATACGCCAGCGCGCGCACCTCATCGGCTACCACCGCAAAGCCGCGACCGCTTTCGCCCGCACGCGCTGCTTCGATGGCAGCGTTGAGCGCCAGCAGATTGGTCTGCTCGGCGATGGCGCGAATCACGTCCAGAACCTTACCGATGTCTTGCGATTGATTGGCCAGCGACTGCACCAGTTCACCGGTGTTCTGCACATCACTGGCCAGCGCATTGATCGCGCTGGCGGTTTCGCTGACGCGCTCCTGGCCCAATTGCGCCGACTGACTGGACTGGCGCGTGGCATCGGACGTCGACACCGCGTTGCGCGCGACCTCCTCCACCGCAGCGGTCATCTGGTTGACCGCAGTGGCGGCCTGTTCGATTTCGTTGTTCTGCTCTTGCAGGCCTTGGGTGCTGTCGACGGTAACGGCGCTCAGTTCATCCGCGGCGGTGGCCAGTTGCGTAGCTGAGCCGCTGATACCTTGCAGGGTCTCGCGCAGGTTCTGTTGCATCGTCGCCAAGGCGTTGAGCAAGCGGCTGACTTCGTCATTGCCATGGGTTTCGATCGGTCGGGTTAGATCGCCCTTAGCGACACTTTCAGCGGCATCCACGGCGCTGCTCAGCGGGCGCACGATACTGCGCGTGAGCAACATCGCCAGCGCCACCGTGGCCAGCGCTGCCAAGGCAATGAAAAGAGTAACGATGGTGCGCGAGGTTTCATAATGCGCGGCGGACTTCTCGCTTTCGGCAGCGACCTGGCGGGCGAACAGATCGGCGAGATCATTGAGCTGTTTGCCGGAGCCGTCGACCACGGTCTTCATGTCAACCAGCAGCAATTTGGTCAGCTCGTCACGCTTGCCTTGCTCGGCAAGGGTGAATGACTGGGCAATGCCAGTGCGATAGGCGGCGAAGGTTTTCTTGAACTGGTCATACAGCTGCTGACCTTCGGCAGTGTCGACCAGTTTGTCGTAGGCGGCGATCTTCTCGCTCAGTTCATTGTCGCGGGTGTCCATCTGGCCGCGATAGGTGGCGATATTGGCCGGATCCTGATCGAGCGCCATGCGCAGGGAGATGGTGCGGATGCGCAGCATCAGTTCGCGGATCTCGTCGCCGCCACGGATGCTCGGCAACCAACGGTTCTCCACCGCCACCTCACTGTCGCGAATGCTCGACATCTGTCCCAGCGCAAACACGCCGAGCAAGGCCACCAACACCGCGATCAGGGCAAATCCCAGGGCAGCCCGGGGAGCAATATTCAACTGACGAAGCAACATGACGAACGCCCTTATTCTTGTAATGGCCAGATCAAGGGGCGAAGCGTTGGCAGTCCCCTCGTGTTAGCGGGCTATCGGCAGGTTGTATGACGACTTGAAGGGATTCAGCTTTCGGCAGGCAAAAAAAATCCCCGTATCTTTCGATACGAGGATTTTCAATATGGTCGGGGTAAGGGGATTCGAACTCCTGACATCCTGCTCCCAAAGCAGGCGCGCTACCGGACTGCGCTATACCCCGGTAAAAAAAAGGCGACCTTTCAAAGATCGCCTTCTTCGATCAGCGCTTTTGGCCTCTGATCTTAAGATTCGATCCCAGCGCAAACTGGTTTCAAAAATGGTGGGTCGTGTGGGATTCGAACCTACGACCAATTGGTTAAAAGCCAACTGCTCTACCAACTGAGCTAACGACCCAAATATGGTCGGGGTAAGGGGATTCGAACTCCTGACATCCTGCTCCCAAAGCAGGCGCGCTACCGGACTGCGCTATACCCCGGTTTGAAATTGGCTCCGTGACCAGGACTCGAACCTGGGACCCAATGATTAACAGTCATTTGCTCTACCGACTGAGCTATCACGGAACTACATATTTCAATTTACAACGGTGAAGCTTTGTTGCATCTCGCCACCCGTTCGCATCGCTGCGTTCGTGTGTCTGAGGCGCGCTATTCTACAACCTAGAACACCTCTGTCAACCCCCTAAATTGCTTTCAAGTTAATGATTTGCAACTTATTTCAGATTCCAACCCGGTGGGTTGAAACGCTGCCGGTGACTGACTGCGGGGCGCACTTTACAAGCCTTTTCCTTTGAGTTCAACAGCCTGGCGAAAAAAAGGCCTCGCAATGCGAGGCCTTCCCGGTTTCATTGCCGCTGAGGCTTAGCCGAAAACGATTTCGTCGTTCTCGACCTTGCCGGTGGCGGTGTCGCCAGGCATGAAATGCCCCGACAGGATCAACTGTGCCAGCGGGTTTTCGATCCAGCGCTGGATCGCCCGTTTCAAAGGACGTGCGCCATACACCGGGTCGTAACCGACGGCGATCAGCTTGTCCATCGCCTCCGGGCTCAGCTCCAGCTTCAGCTCGCGCTCGGCCAGGCGGCTGCGCAGGCGGCCCAACTGGATCTCGGTAATCCCGGCGATCTGATCCCGCGCCAACGGCTCGAAGATCACCACCTCGTCGACCCGGTTGATGAACTCAGGACGGAAGTGCGAGGTCAGCGCGTCCATCACAGCAGCACGCTGCGCCTCACGATCACCGACCAGCTCCTGGATCTGCATCGACCCGAGGTTGGACGTCATCACGATCACCGTGTTGCGGAAGTCCACCGTACGCCCGTGACTGTCGGTCAGCCGGCCATCCTCAAGCACTTGCAGAAGGATGTTGAACACATCCGGATGGGCCTTCTCGACTTCGTCCATGAGGATCACCGAGTACGGCTTGCGACGCACCGCTTCGGTCAGATAACCGCCCTCTTCGTAGCCGACGTAGCCCGGTGGCGCACCGATCAGACGAGCCACGGAATGTTTCTCCATGAACTCGGACATGTCGATCCGCACCATCGCCTCTTCGGTATCGAAGAGGAACTCGGCCAAGGCCTTGCACAGCTCGGTTTTACCAACACCGGTCGGGCCGAGGAACATGAACGAGCCGCTCGGACGATTCGGGTCGGACAGCCCGGCGCGGGAACGCCGCACGGCGTTGGCCACAGCCACGACCGCTTCTTCCTGACCGATGACCCGTTTGTGCAACAGGCTCTCCATCTTCATCAGCTTGTCGCGCTCGCCTTCGAGCATCTTCGACACCGGGATGCCGGTCCACTTCGACACGACTTCGGCAATCTCTTCTTCAGTCACCTTGCTGCGCAGCAACTGGTTTTCGCTCTTGCCGTGCTGGTCGACCATTTGCAGGCTGCGCTCCAGATCGGGGATCACCCCGTACTGCAACTCCGCCATGCGATTCAGGTCGCCTTTGCGGCGTGCGGCTTCCAGTTCCTGGCGCGACTGTTCGATCTTCTGCTGGATCTGCGCAGAACCCTGCACCTCGGCTTTTTCCGAGTTCCAGATTTCTTCCAGATCCGAATACTCACGTTCGTGACGCTCGATTTCTTCCTGGAGTTTTTCCAGGCGTTTCTTCGCTGCGTCGTCGCTTTCTTTCTTCAGCGCTTGGGATTCCACCTTCAGCTGAATCAGGCGCCGCTCCAGACGATCAAGCACTTCCGGCTTGGAGTCGATTTCCATGCGGATACGGCTGGCGGCCTCGTCGATCAGATCGATGGCCTTGTCCGGCAACTGCCGGTCCGTGATGTAGCGATGGCTGAGTTTCGCCGCGGCAATGATCGCGCCGTCGGTGATCGCCACCTTGTGGTGGACCTCGTAACGCTCCTTGAGGCCACGCAGAATGGCGATGGTGTCTTCTTCGCTCGGCTCGTCCACCAGGACTTTCTGGAAACGCCGCTCGAGCGCCGCGTCCTTCTCTATATATTGGCGATACTCGTTGAGCGTGGTCGCGCCGACGCAGTGCAACTCGCCGCGAGCCAGCGCAGGCTTGAGCATGTTGCCGGCATCCATCGAGCCTTCGCCCTTACCAGCGCCGACCATGGTGTGCAGTTCGTCGATGAACAGAATGATCTGCCCTTCCTGCTTCGACAGTTCGTTGAGCAACGATTTCAGGCGCTCTTCGAACTCACCGCGATACTTGGCGCCGGCAATCAGCGCGCCCATGTCCAGCGACAGCAGGCGCTTGCCTTTAAGGCCATCCGGCACTTCGCCGTTGATGATGCGCTGCGCCAGCCCTTCGGCGATCGCGGTTTTACCCACGCCAGGCTCACCGATCAGCACCGGGTTGTTCTTGGTGCGGCGTTGCAGAACCTGAATGGTGCGGCGGATCTCGTCGTCACGGCCGATCACCGGATCAAGCTTGCCGTCTTCGGCGCGCTTGGTCAGGTCGACGGTGTATTTGTCCAAGGCCTGACGCGATTCTTCGTGGTTGGCGTCATTTACCGCTTCGCCACCACGCAGGTTGTTGATCGCGTTTTCCAGGGCTTTTTTGCTCACGCCTTGGCCGAGCAGCAACTTGCCAAGCTTGCTGTTCTCGTCCATCGCGGCGAGCAGCACCAGTTCGCTGGAAATGAACTGGTCGCCCTTCTGCTGAGCCAGACGGTCGGCCTGATTGAGCAGGCGCGCCAGATCCTGCGACATGTTGACGTCGCCGGTCGGATTCTGGATTTTCGGTAGTTGATCGAGCTCTTTGGTCAGCTCTTTACGCAAGCTGTTGACGTCGAAGCCTACTTGCATCAGCAACGGCTTGATCGAACCGCCCTGCTGTTCAAGCATGGCCTGCATCAAATGCGACGGCTCGATGGCCGGATGATCGTGGCCAACCGCCAACGACTGGGCGTCGGACAGGGCCAACTGTAATTTACTGGTTAAACGGTCAATACGCATGGGTCACCTTCCTTTTGAGCAGGCCGGACCTAAGAAACCATCCTGAATAAAGAAACCTGCCAGATACCACTGTAGATGCGGTCGATTCTGGGAGATTCAAGCGTCGGAGAGTTGATGCAGATCAGAGAG
This sequence comes from Pseudomonas sp. Sample_11, assembly GCF_004307505.1. Lineage (NCBI taxonomy): Bacteria > Pseudomonadati > Pseudomonadota > Gammaproteobacteria > Pseudomonadales > Pseudomonadaceae > Pseudomonas > Pseudomonas sp. Sample_11. The sequence goes on along the minus strand of NZ_RCOD01000081.1, from coordinate 14,541 downwards.
TTTAGCGGGTGAGCCAAACAAGGGAGGCGAAACGACCGGTGCGCGACGCACGGCGGTAAGAGAAGAAGCGCGGGTCGGTCACGGTGCAGAAACCGCCACCATAAACAGCCGTGACACCCCGTTCAGCCAGACGCAGGCGCGCCAGCAGATAGATATCAGCCATGAACTTGCCGGCATTGTTGCTCGGTACGAACGCTTCTGCTGCTTCAGGCAGTTGATTGATGAAGACTTCGCGAACTTCCGGACCGACCTCGAAAGCCTTTGGGCCAATCGCCGGGCCGAGCCAGACCAGAATCTCTTCAGGCGCAACATTGAGGCTATCGAGGGTCGCTTCAAGCACCCCCGCCGCCAAACCACGCCAACCGGCATGGGCCGCCGCTACGCGAGTGCCCGCACGATCGCAGAACAACGCCGGCAGGCAGTCCGCCGTCATCGCTGCGCAGGCAATACCCGGCGTTGCGGTCCAGCTGGCATCTGCAGTCGCAACGATGCCCGGATCAGCATGGGCAACGGTGATCCCGTGCACTTGCTGCAACCAGGCAGGCTGTATAGAGAAGTGCTCGGTCAGACGCCGACGGTTCTCGGCGACGGCTTCAGGACGATCATCAACGTGATCGCCCAGATTCAGGCTGTCGAACGGCGCCTCGCTGACACCACCCTCGCGGGTGGTGACACAGGCCCTGACGCTGGCCGGCGCAGGCCAGTCCGGCGTCAGCCAGTTCATCCGACGAAGGCCTCGCGATCCTGCTTGAGCAGGGTCAGCAGCCAGACGAAATCTTCCGGCAGCGGCGATTCCCAGCTCATGCGCTCACCGCTCGTCGGGTGATCGAGTTCAAGGAAGCGCGCGTGCAGCGCCTGACGCGGGAAGTGCTTGAGCGATTCCACCATGGTCGGGTTGGCCGCAGGCGGAATGCGGAAACGCCCGCCGTAGGCCGGATCGCCGACCAACGGGAAGTTGATGTGCGCCATGTGCACGCGGATCTGGTGGGTCCGACCGGTTTCCAGCTTCACTCGCACATGAGTGTGGGAACGGAAACGCTCGAGCACGCGGTAATGGCTGACGGCAGGCTTGCCGCCTTCCATCACTGCCATGCGCTGGCGTTGCTGGCCGTGACGACCGATCGGCGCATTGATCTTGCCACCGGCGGTGACCACGCCGATCACAATGCACTCGTAGATACGGCTGACGCTGCGGCTCTGCAATTGTGCGACCAGCTTAGTCTGCGCCTGAATGGTCTTGGCCACCACCATCAGACCGGTGGTGTCCTTGTCCAGACGATGCACGATGCCGGCGCGCGGGACATTGATGATGTCCGGCACATGGTGCAACAAAGCGTTGAGCAGGGTGCCATCGGCATGACCGGCAGCCGGGTGCACCACCAGGCCCGCAGGCTTGTTGATCACCAGGATGTCGTCGTCTTCATAGACGATGTCGAGCTCGATGTCCTGGGCGATCCACTCGCCCTGGGCTTCCTGCTCGGCAGTCAGCTCAAGGACGGCACCGCCATGCACAATGTCGCGCGGGCGGATCACCGCCCCGTCCACAGTCAGGCGACCTTCTTTGATCCAGGCGGAAAGGCGCGAGCGTGAGTGCTCAGCGAAGAGTTGGGCGGCGACTTGATCGAGGCGTTGGCCGCCCAATTCGGACGGCACCTCTGCGCGAAGTTCAATTTTATCGGACATGCTCGGACTGGGCGTCGGCACAGCCTTTGGTTTCGGCTGCGCGCTTGTGGTTAAATACGGCGTCTTTTGCCCCGAGGCTTTTCAACGGGGCGCTCATCATAACAGGACGGCCCCGCCCAAGACAGCGGCCGTCATAGGGACGCAAGCCGCCATGCAAGTGAAACACCTGCTGCTGATCGCCATCCTCGCATTGACCGCTGCTTGCTCATCGAAGGAAGTCGTAGACGAAAACCTCAGCGAAGCCGAGCTGTATCAGCAGGCTCAGACTGACCTGGACAACAACAGCTACACCAGCGCCACAGCCAAACTGAAGGCTCTGGAGTCGCGTTATCCGTTCGGTCGCTACGCCGATCAGGCTCAGCTGGAGTTGATCTACGCCAACTACAAGAACGCCGAGCCGGAAGCTGCAAAGTCTGCCGCCGAGCGTTTCATTCGTTTGCATCCGCAGCATCCGAACGTGGATTACGCGTACTACCTCAAGGGTCTGACCTCGTTCGACCAGGACGTCGGCCTGCTGGCGCGCTTCCTGCCGCTGGACATGACCAAGCGTGACCCGGGCGCCGCCCGCGACTCGTACAACGAGTTCGCGCAGCTGACCAGCCGCTACCCGAACAGCCGCTACGCGCCGGACGCCAAGCAGCGCATGATCTATCTGCGCAACCTGCTGGCGGCCTACGAGATTCACGTCGCCGACTACTACCTGACCCGTCAGGCTTATGTAGCCGCTGCCAACCGTGGCAAGTACGTCGTGGAAAACTTCCAGGAAACCCCATCGGTCGGCGACGGCCTGGCGGTGATGACCGAGGCTTACCAGCGTCTGCATCTCGACGATCTGGCCGCCACCAGCCTGGAAACCCTGAAGCTCAACTACCCGGATCACCCGAGCCTGCAAGATGGCCAGTTCGTGCCACGCGTAGCCGAGGCCGACAACCGTTCGTTCCTGAGCAAGGCGACTTTGGGCCTGATCGAATCGCGTCCACCGCTGCCGCCGGGCGAAACCCGCGCCAACCAGGACGTGCAGAAGCAGTTCCAGGACGCGAAAGATGCGATTCCGAACGAGCTCAAGCCTAAGGACGAAAACGGCGACGTGATCGAAGAGCCAGAGCCGGAATCCAGCGACACCGATCGCTCGTGGTTCAGCTACATGACCTTCGGCGTGTTCGACTGATCACACCGGCTGTACGAAAAAAGGGAGATCTGCGGATCTCCCTTTTTTATTGCCGCACTTTAATAGGCTGTGCGCTGATCGGGTCCTTGGCTAAACTGCCGGATCATCAGTCGAAAAGCCGCTCATCATGCTTCGTTTATTGTTCTGGATTGCCCTGATCTTCGCCGCCATCTGGCTCTGGCGCAAATTCAAGGCCCCCGCCTCGTCCACCCGATCGCCGCGCGAACAGGATGCGCCGCCGATGGTGCGCTGCGCCCACTGCGGCGTGCACCTGCCGCGCGACCGCGCGCTGGGCAACCAGCAACTGTGGTATTGCAGCCAGGCTCATCTCGAGCAAGGCCCGGGCGCCAGTGGTCGCTGAGGCCGCCAACGCCGACCAGAAACAGGCGCAGCGTCTGCTGCGCCTTTATCACCTGTACCGTTTAAGTGTCGGCATCACTCTGGTGCTGCTGATCTCCAGCAACATGGACAACCGCCTGCTGACGTCGGCCAACGACGATCTGCTGCGCGGCGGCAGCTGGCTGTACCTGATCATCAACATGCTGCTGGTGGTGTTCCTCGAAAATACCCGGCGCCCGGCGCAGTTGTTCACCCTGGCGCTTGTCGATGTGCTGCTGTTGTGCGGCCTGTTCTACGCAGCGGGCGGCGTGGCCAGTGCGCTGGGCAATCTGCTGGTGGTCTCGGTGGCGATCAGCAATACCCTGCTGCGCCGACGCATCGGCCTGCTGATTGCCGCCATTGCGGCGATCGGCATTGTCGGCCTGAGCTTTCTGCTGGGGCTCAGCCGCCCCTTGAGCGCCAACGCCTACTTGCAAGCCGGCACCCTCGGTGCGCTGTGCTTTGCCGCCTCGCTGCTGGTGCAAGGGTTGATCCGCCGCCTCGAAGTCAGCGAGACCCTGGCCGAACAGCGCGCCAGCGAAGTGGTCAGCCTGGAGGCGCTGAACGCGTTGATCCTGCAACGCATGCGCACGGGTATTCTGGTGCTCGACGAGCAACGTCGGGTGCAACTGGCCAATCACAGCGCGCAGAGTCTGCTCGGCCACAGTCACCTGCAAGGTCATATGATCGACGAATATTCCCCAGCACTGGTCGAGCGTCTGCAACTGTGGCGCAACAACCCGACCTTGCGCCCGCAGAGCCTGAAAATCCCCGGCAATGGCCTTGAGCTGCAGCCCAGTTTCATCGCCCTTGAGCAGAGCCCGAACCAGCAGACGCTGGTGTTTCTCGAAGACCTGGCGCAAATCACCCAACAGGCGCAGCAACTCAAGCTCGCTGCGCTCGGGCGTTTGACCGCCGGCATCTCCCATGAAATTCGCAATCCACTGGGCGCGATCAGTCATGCCGCGCAGCTGTTGGCCGAGTCCGAGGAACTCGATAGCGCAGATCGGCGTCTGACGCAGATTATTCAAGACCACTCCCAGCGCATGAACCGAGTCATCGAAAACGTCCTGCAACTGTCCCGCCGCCAGCAAAGCGCGCCGCAACGGCTGGACCTCAAGCCGTGGCTGGAAGACTTCGTCGGCGAAATCCGCGAGCAGGCCAATGAGCGCCAGCACATTCATCTGCGGATCAATTCCGGCGATTTCACCACGCTGATGGATCCCAACCAATTGCGGCAGATTCTCGACAATCTGATACGCAATGCCTGGCGTCACAGTGCGCAACTGCACGAGCAGGCCGACGTCTGGCTGGCACTGTTCGTCGACCCCGAAAGCCAATTGGCAGTGCTCGAAGTGCAGGACAACGGCCCCGGCGTGTCGGCCGATGAACAGGCGCATCTGTTTGAGCCGTTCTTCACTACCAGCAGCCAGGGCACCGGTCTTGGCCTTTATCTGTCCCGTGAGCTGTGCGAAAGCAACCAGGCACGCCTAGACTTCAAATCACGCCAAGGCGGCGGCTGCTTTTGCATCACTTTTGCTCACGGACGGAAACAAAGTTGAATACAAGCCCACGGCAAAAAATTCTAATCGTCGACGACGAACCGGATATCCGCGAGCTCCTGGAAATCACCCTGGGACGGATGAAACTCGAGACCTTCAGCGCCCGCAATCTGGGCGAAGCTCAGGCGCTGTTGCAGCGCGAGCACTTTGACCTGTGCCTGACCGACATGCGCCTGCCCGACGGCACCGGGCTGGAGCTGGTGCAACACATTCAGCAACGCGATCCACACCTGCCGGTGGCGATGATCACGGCGTACGGAAGCCTGGAAACTGCGATCAATGCGCTGAAGGCCGGGGCGTTCGACTTCCTCACCAAACCGGTGGAACTGCCGCGCTTGCGCGAACTGGTCAGCTCGGCGCTGCGCCTGCCGACAGCGGGCGGCTTGAGCACGGCAATCGAGCGACGGTTGCTGGGCGATTCGCCGCCGATGGCTAATCTGCGCAAGCAGATCGACAAGCTCGCACGCAGTCAGGCACCGGTGTACATCAGTGGTGAATCCGGCAGCGGCAAAGAACTGGTCGCGCGTCTGATCCACGAACAAGGTCCGCGCGCCAGCCAACCCTTTGTGCCGGTGAACTGCGGGGCAATTCCATCGGAACTGATGGAAAGCGAATTTTTCGGCCACCGCAAAGGCAGTTTCACTGGAGCCGTCGAAGACAAGCCGGGGCTGTTTCAAGCGGCCCATGGCGGCACTCTGTTTCTCGATGAAGTCGCCGATTTGCCACTGTCGATGCAAGTGAAACTGCTGCGGGCGATCCAGGAAAAAGCCGTGCGCAGCGTCGGCGGCCAGCAGGAAACGGTGGTCGACGTACGCATCCTTTGCGCAACGCACAAAGACCTTGAAGCCGAAGTTTCGGCCGAACGCTTCCGCCAGGATCTGTATTACCGGCTCAACGTCATCGAACTGCGTGTGCCGTCCCTGCGCGAACGCCGTGACGACATCGAGGCGCTTGCCATGCACGTGCTCAAGCGCCTGGCCAAAGACACCGGACAACCCGAAGCGCGCCTGCACCCGCAAGCGCTGGAGGCGCTGAAGAACTATCGCTTTCCCGGCAATGTGCGCGAACTGGAGAACGTCCTCGAACGCGCGCACACCCTGTGTGAAAACCGCACGATCGAGGCGCAGGATCTGCGTTTGAGCGAAGGCAATTGCACGGCGGACGGGGCGATGGCCGATCTGACGCAGGTCGACAATCTTGAGGATTATCTGGAGAGCGTCGAGAGGAAGCTGATTTTGCAGGCGCTGGAGGAAACCCGCTGGAACCGCACGGCGGCGGCGCAGCGGTTGAGTCTGTCGTTTCGGTCGATGCGCTATCGGCTGAAGAAATTGGGCTTGGATTAGATCGCAAAGATCGCAGCCTTCGGCAGCTCCTACAGGGAACGCATTTCATTGTAGGAGCTGCCGAAGGCTGCGATCTTTTGACCTTGCTCTACAGGCGGCCCTCAGGCGCATACGGCGCCGGATCAATAATCGGCGCCCGCCCCAGCATCACGTCAGCAAATAGCTGACACGATGCCGGCGCCAGCACCAGCCCGTTGCGGTAATGCCCGCAGTTCAGCCACAACCCCTCGAACCCCGGCACCCGGCCAATAAACGGAATGCCCTCCGGCGACCCTGGCCGCAGCCCCGCCCAGTGCCCGACCACTTCGGCATCCGCCAGCGCCGGCAACAATTCGATCGCCGAGGCCTTGAGGCTTTGCAGCGCTATGTCGGTCGGGGTCTTGTCGTAGCCTTCGTGCTCCAGCGTGCTGCCAATCAGAATGTGACCGTCGCGACGCGGGATCGCATAACGCCCCTTGGCCAGCACCATGCTTGGCAGGAAATCAGCCGCGCACTTGTAGAGAATCATCTGGCCTTTGACCGGTTCGACCGGCAGCGTCAGGTTCAGCGTCTTGAGCAGATCACCGCTCCACGCTCCCGCTGTCAGCACAATCTGATCGCCGTTGATCACGCCCGTCGGAGTCTGCACGCCGACCACGCGCTCGCCCTCGCGGACGAAGCCACTGACTTCGCATTGCTCATGAATCGTCACATTCGGCAGCGCCAGCAGCGCGGCTTTCAGCGATTTGACCAGCCGTGGATTGCGCACGTTGGCGACATCGGCCATGTAGATCGCCCGGCTGAAACCGCTGCCGAGCACCGGCACCGCGTCATGTGCCGCCGAGATATCCACAGCCCGCAGCGGCCGATTTTCCCGCTCGGCCCAGGCCAGGGCTGCGGTTTCATCGTCCAGATCCAGCCAATACAGGCCAGTGGTGTGCACCTCAGGATCAACCCCCGTGTCAGCAAACAAGCGTTGGCCGAGCTGTGGATAAAAGTCCTGCGACCAATGCGCCAGCGCGGTGACTGCCGGACTGTAGCGCCACGGGTATAACGGCGAGACGATGCCGCCGCCAGCCCAGGACGATTCCTGGCCGACATTCGAGCGATCCAGCAGCACCACGCTGCGCACTTCGGAGGCGAGATTGTAGGCAGTGAGCAGGCCAATCACCCCGCCGCCGACAATCACCACTTGCTGTTGCCTGGTCATGTTTGATCCAACCGTAAAAAGACAGTGGACGCAAAAGGCGCCCGAAAAAGAATGCGTCAGCGGCCCCAGCAATCCTTGGCGGTCACTCCGGTGGTCGCGTTGTTCATGCTTCGCACGCCGGTGTTGGTCAGGGTGAAATCCCCGCACTTGTCGGTGGCCATGGCCGAGCCGGTTTTACGCGTCGCGGTCAGCACAAAGGTCTGGTCGGTCAGCGTCGGGGTGATGGTGTAGAAATCATTGCCCGCGCTCAGTCCGGTGACGCCGGTGTAGACATTGTTGCGGGTGTAGAAGCGTTCGAGGGTCTGCGCCTGCTCCGAGAGCAGCGAGACCACTTCGGCGCGACGGCCCTTCTTCACGTATTCGTTGTAGCTGGGGATGCTGATGGTGAGGATGATCCCGATAATCGCGATGACGATCATGATCTCGATCAGGGTAAAACCTCGGCTGGTTCTGCGCATGCCTCAAATTCTCGCTTACTGGATTTGTCGCCACATGATACGACGGCTGCCGCCGCCACCCTTTTCCACAATGACCGTGACCGCGCCGCTGGTGTCAGTGGTGCCCTTGCGCTCGCCGTTAGCGGAGATGAAGTTCAGGGTCGGAATGCCGCCGGTAAAAATCACGCCGCTGGATATCGTATCGTTGCTGTCGACCAAACGGTCGCCGGTGGTGTCGATCACGGCGTAGTTGAGCATCTTACCGTTGAACGCATCCAGTTCGACCAGTCTGCCCGTACCAAAGCTCGAACACGGGTCGGTGGTATCGACGCTGGCAGTAGTGAAAACAACTCGCCCCAACACAAGACTGGCCTGATTGATTACGCGCTCGCCGGTCAGCACGTTGTTATACACCAGCGGCAGATACCAGCCTTTTTCTCCCGGATAGGTCGTTTCATTCTGGCTGGTGGTCAGGAACTGCCCGGAACTGCCGGAGAACGAACCGGTTATCGCCTGTGCTTGCAAACTGCTGACGGTGATTTGTCCGGCCCCACCCTCTGCATCCCAGATTGAATAGAACGCCTGCAGATCCTTGTTGGTCTTGTCGGCAGTCTCGTTGAACTTGCCGGAGCCAAAGAACACCTGCTTGCCGCCCTGTGGGTTGTCCGCCAGCAGCGGTTGCGCGGTGATCGGCTGCGTTGCCCCGCCCGGGGCGGTGAACAATGGCTTGCCGGCAAACGCCACGCCCCAGCTTTCTGCCCCGGGTGCGCTCAAGTCGAATTTCCACATACGCCCCTTCAGGTCACCAGCGTAGGCAGCCTGCACTACGTTCGAAGAGTTGACCCTGAGTTTTACCGAAGACAGACCGTTGCTGGTTTCCGTGCTGTCGATGACGATTTTCCTGATCAGCGAACCATCCATTGCATCCAGTACATACAAAGCCGCAACCCCCGAATTGCTGCCGTAGCCGTTGGCGATGAATGTCGCCCAGCGACCATTGGCCAGGCGTGCCACTTCCGGACGGGCGTAGGCGTAACCCAGATCATTGAAAGCATTCGACGCATTGGCCATAGCCGGTGCACTGACTTCCCACAGTGCCTTGATCACGTTGCCTGCCGAGGCATCGAACAGTTGCAGTCCGTAGAAGGTTTTGCCACCGGCCCCCGTTCCGCCAATGGCCAGCGTTCTCCAGGTGGTGCCGGCCTGCGCATCGAACACGCCGACCTGACCGTCCACGAGAAACTTGTGGCTGACGCCGTTGACGTAATTGGTATCCGCAATCAGCCGCAACGAAGGCAGCACGCTGGAGGGCATGTAGGCATAACGGCGGGTGCCGTTCGTCGAATTGATCACATTGACGAAACCGTCGTTGGCGTTCACTACCAGACTGGTATTCATGTTCGCAGCCTTGGTGGTCAGGTAGTTGGTGTAACTGCTGTCACCCGTCAAGTCGGATGCGGTCTTGTCCGAAGGCGACGCGAGTACCAGCGGCGAATTGATGATGTCGCCCAGCAGCGCAGTGCGCACTTTGAGCCCGGCCCTGTTGGTCCCTTTGCTCCACTCCACCAGTTCAGTGCCGCTGATACCGGTGGGCAGGCCCTGATTCAACGTGTTCTGCTGGGCCGGGGAAAAGCTGCCGAATGCCAGCGCAATGGGCGTGTTGCTCAAGGTGTTCCATGACTGGAAAGTCGCCGCTGTGGCAGAGGGCACGATGGTGGTGTCGGTCGACCATTGCGCCGCCGAGGTATTTACCGTGCCGGTCGAGGTAAAGCCGAACGACCTGATCGTGCCGCGCCAATCCTTGGGATCGTAGGTTGTCTGGTAAAAACTGCTGCCACTGGTCAACGTACTGCTGCTGGCAACACCGGCACCACCGGAGCCGGCCTTGGAAGTGATATCGCTGAGTGCCGACGATAACGCCGCATTGAGCCCGGAGCTGTCGGTCGCCTGGTAATACCTGCCCTGCCCGTAACTGGCGGCGTCGGACAACATATCGTTATCCGCCGCGAAACCCACGGTGTAGGTGTTCATGTTCTGCCGGGGAAAATCCACCGCGTTCCAGCTCTTGCCGGCGGCATCGGTGCCGGTCGAGCGCATGTCGATGTCGAAGGCGAATTTGGCAATGTCATCCAGATAGAGTGTGTCGCCCTCACCGTCACCGTTGAGGTTGTCGCCATCGTTATTCACGCCATCCCAGTTCGGTAAGCGACTGCCTCCCAGCGGATCGTTGGTCGGGAAGGTACGGTCATAGGTCGGCAAGCCATCGGTAATCACCACGCCGTAGTTTTTCTGGCAGCGGTATTGAATCGGACTGGTATAGGTAGCCGGCGTGCCGTTGTAGTAAGGCGCCAAGCCACGCATGTAGCGCGTGACTTCGTAATAGCTCTCGGCCAATGGCGTGTTGGCCACGGCGTTCAAGCCGTTGATCGATGAAATCAGCGCGTTGTAGTTGGTGTCTGCCTGGGCCTGGGTGACGCTGCCCGCGACGGGTGACAAATCGGTGATCGAGCGAGCGATGAAACCGCCGTTGCCCGGGTTGCTGCTCGTCGCCGGATTGAATGTCGACAGGCCCATGCGCAAGGTGCGGTTGCTGCTCACCAGTGCGGTGGAAACGTTGCGCGCCACGTTCATCCGGTAATCGTTGGGAATCGCCCCCGTGGTGAAGTCGCGGGTGCCGTTGCTGTTGGCGAGGCTGACTATGTAGGAAATGTAATCGGCGGAATACCGAGTGTTCTCATTACCTACGGGGTCGGGCAGTTTCAGGCACAAGGGCGCCACGCTGTTGTTGTAGAACGCATAGGCGCCTCCCGAGCAACCGGAAGTCGGCAGGCTCGATAGAAACACCGTGTCGCCGGTAATCTGCGGCGCATTGAGTGCAGAGCACAAGCCGAGGAAGGCATTGCACTGCCGGGCGGGAGTGCGGTTGACGTTCGGGTCGAATCCGGCGGCGTAAATGATGCTGTTCATACTCCCCGAATCATCGATCAGCAGCATCACGTTCGGCGCCACCGCTGCCGCGCTCAGCAATGGCGAATCGGAAGGCGTGAAAGCCCAGGCCGGTGCCGCCAGGTAGCTACTCAGCAGCATGCCGATCAGCAGCGACAGGCCGCGCTCAATACTTCGCATAGACACTCTCCACCACGCTACGCGAATTGCCGGCGATGCCGACCGCAGTGACTCGATACAACGTCGCCGAAGTGTTACTTGGTACGTTCACCGCCGTCAGGGTCGTGCCGATGTTCTGCACGCCATAAAAGCCATTACCGGCAGCGATCCAGGTCACCCCGGAGGTCGAATTGAAGCCGGCCGAGCTGACCGATGACGATTCCGCCGGCGGCAGACATTGGCTCGTGCCGCTGCACACCGCCAACGAGTAACTGTCCAGTTGCACTGCGCTTTCGCCGACACGCAATGCCGCTTCGGCCGCCTGAAATGATTGATTGCGCAGGCTGACGCTGCCGGCCATTTTCTCTTGCAGGTTGGCGCTCTGCATCGAGGACAAACCGATCAATGTGAGCAACAGCAGAAACACCAGACTGACCAACAAGACCATGCCGCGCTGTGCCTGACGTTGTTGCAAGGAAATCCTCATCGCCGCCCCCTCATGGCAAGCGGTTGCGCAATGCCGCAACCACGTTGAAGGTTTGATTGCGCACCCGATTGTTCGGGTCGGTGAGGGTCAGGCTCAGGCGCACGCTGCGGATGCGCGCCGGATCGCCAGGGTTGCTGCTGTAGGTCGAGGCTGCGACGTCGGTCGCCGAACTGGCCAGACCGAATGTGACGTTGAAGGCGCTGACATTGTTGACCAGCACTTGCTGCACCGGATTGCCGCTGCCAGTGCCCATGAGGATCTGGTTATTGCTGAAGCTGTAGATCAGGCGCCGGATCGGGAACGCAATCTGCCCCGTGGTCGGGCTGCGCAATCCGCTGTAGGCGACCGCGCTGTTGCGACAATCGGAAATCACCGTCCAGGTCGGCGTTCCCCCGCCGCTGCCGACATCGGCGGTGACCATGGTCAGCTTGAGACTGGCGTTATCCCAGCTGATCGGGATGAGTTGCGCAGTGTTGAAATCCCCTGCAGAACTGGAGTCGACGATGGTGCCGAGGCAGCCGAACATGCCGACCATACGAATTTCCTGAATCATTTTGCTGAGAACGAAGCGCGCGTCTTCCTGCATCGCTGCGGCGCTGTTCTGACTGACGTAGGTGTTTTTTGCGGCGATGAAAATCTGTACCACGCCGAGCACGACGATCAGCCCCAAAGCCAGGGCAATCAGCAACTCGATCAGGCCGAAACCACGGCTGGCACGCTTCATGGTGTGGCCACCGGATCGACCGCCGCACGGCTGCTCAGGACGAAACTGCGCTGGGCACTGGCAGCGTTCGCCGCGCGCGCATCGCTCCAGGTAATGGTGATGGTGTAGACCCGTTGATTGAGGGTGATGCTGCCCGTCGCGGTCGGACCGCCGAAGTTGGCGATGTTGGTGGTGAAATCGTAGAGGTCCTGGTCCCGCGCATTACTGAGATTGCCCGAGGTCGGTGGCGTGACGGTGTAGTTGGCGCCGGAATTGGCGCGGATGCGATCCATCATGTCATAGGCGATGAAACTGGCCTGACTGGTCATCCGCGAACTGTCGGTGTACTTCAGCGCATTGAGTTGCACCGCCGCTGCGCCCAACAGCCCGACGGTCAGAATCAGCAACGCGACCAGCACTTCGATCAGCGTCATGCCCTCCTGTGCGTTTTTGCTCCCTGCCCTCATCCGCAATTTCCACCCAGTTGAATGCGTCCGTTCAAACACACGTTCAGCGTCCTGCTTTGCGTGCCCAGCGTGTAACCGATGACTAACGCCGTCGACGGTGCCGCCAGACCACCAAGATTGTTGAAATCCAGTGCGGTCACTCCTGAGGGTAGCGTCAGAGTCGCGCCGCTGCTCATCGCTGGAACAACCCGCAACACATTGGCCGGATTGCCAGTGCTGTCGTAGACCGCCAGCTCACCGGTCCACACACTGCCGCCGGCGGTCGGACGCAGACGCGTGGTCACGCCGCGATTGATTGCCTCGAGGCGAGCGAAATTGATCGCGCGCTGCAAGTCGCCGACTTCGGTATCCGCCCTGCTGCTCTGGATCGTACGGGTAAAGGCCGGCACCGCCAGCGTGATCAGTATCAGGAACACCGCGATGGCGACCAGCAACTCGACCAGCGTGAAACCTTTTGTACGAAGATCCATCGGTGCCCTCCGTTGCCGTCGGCTATACCTGCTTTTACACGCTAGAACATTCGCTCGGCACGCGCCGACTGATTTGCCCTGCGCGGCGCACGGATTGCGCTGCTCATACCATTCCACGGAGGGATTTTTCATGCCGCAACACGGTTTCAGCCTGATTGAACTGCTAATGGGACTGGCGATTGGCGCAATTGTTCTGCTGCTGGTCAGCCCGGCGTTCGCTGCACTCAAACAGGCGACTCAGCGCGACCACGCGGCGCAGTCGCTGCTCGAAGGTATCCGCCACGCTCGCACCCTGGCTATGACCCACAATCAAAGTGTGGTGATCCATGGCATTGACGGCGACTGGAGTCAGGGTTGGCGGATCATTCTGGATAGAAGCGGCAAGGGGCCGGAGGACAGCAGCAATCCGCTGCTGGTGGAGCGCGCCAGTGAGGCGAAGGTGGCGATTGTCGGCAATTGGTGGGTGAGCCGCTACGTGCGGTTCAGTCATCTGGGACAGCCGCTGATGCCGGGACGGCGATTTCAGGCGGGGACAATACACATCTGCTCGCCGCGCGAACCGGTCAGCCAGCGGCAGATCGTGCTGGCGGCGACCGGTCGCGTGCGCCTGGGCAGTCAGGAGACTGAACAGGCGCTGTGCGACAAAGGCAGAAGCGTCAGATCGAACGGACGCGCAGCTCTTTCGGCATCGAGAACGTGATGTTTTCCTCACGGCCAGCCAGCTCATCGGCACCGGTCGCGCCCCAGGCCTGCAATTGCTGGATCACGCCCCGGACCAGCACTTCCGGTGCCGAGGCGCCAGCGGTAATGCCGATGCGCTCGACGCCGTCGAACCAGCTCTGTTGCAGGTCCTCGGCACCGTCGATCAGGTACGCCGGAGTCGCCATACGCTCAGCCAATTCGCGCAGGCGATTGGAGTTGGAGCTGTTCGGGCTGCCGACCACCAGTACCACGTCGCATTCGTCGGCCAGTTGCTTGACGGCGTCCTGGCGGTTTTGTGTGGCGTAGCAGATGTCGTCCTTGCGCGGGCCACCGATGGCCGGGAAGCGCGTGCGCAGGGCATCGATGACGCGGCTGGTATCGTCCATCGACAAGGTTGTCTGGGTGACGAAGGCGAGTCTTTCCGGATCACGCACTTGCAATGCGGCCACGTCCTTTTCGTCTTCAACGAGGTAGATCGCGCCGCCATTGCTGGCGTCGTACTGGCCCATGGTGCCTTCGACTTCCGGGTGACCGGCGTGGCCGATCAGGATGCACTCGCGACCGTCGCGGCTGTATTTGGCGACTTCGATGTGCACCTTGGTCACCAGCGGGCAGGTTGCATCGAAGACTTTCAGGCCACGACCGGCGGCTTCGTTGCGTACGGCTTGGGAAACACCGTGGGCACTGAAGATGACGATGACGTCATCGGGTACCTGATCGAGCTCTTCGACGAAAATCGCGCCACGGCTGCGCAGGTCTTCGACGACGAACTTGTTGTGCACCACTTCGTGACGCACATAGATCGGCGGCCCGAAGACTTCCAGGGCGCGGTTGACGATTTCGATCG